>NZ_LKHP01000004.1:0-7500 GCF_001440545.1 Caloramator mitchellensis | reverse complement strand
AGGTGTTAATCCCACACAATGTAGGGCTACAGTTTTATCATGATTTTAAACATAAATAGGAAACCCACTTAGATAGAGCGATCTACCTAAGTGGGTATTTTTTATGGCCTACTGTATTGCGCTTAAAGTAAGCTCGAAGGATCTGTTATCTTTAGTATACGCTCTTTAACAAGAAAATCAATTAGATTTTAAAAATGCACTAATTGATGCATAAATCTTGACAATAGGCATATAATATAGTATCATCATATCACAAAAGAGGTGAAGTAATGAATCAGCACTATAATCAGAACTATACCCGGGAAGAGATTAATGTGATTTTGGAAATGATACAAGACTGTGTCAGAGAGGGCAGATTCATTATATCAAAAAATGAGAATAGGCAAGAAAACATAGATTTTATAAATGAATATAATCTAAACAGCATAAGGCAAAAAGAGATTTTGTTAAAAATTAAAACAGAAGATTTCTGCCATTCATTGCATAATACAAAAATAGGATTTGAACATGAGGTTTTATATGTATTTTGTCCCAAGAATACGTTATTTAACATTGATGGCATTGAGGAGATTGTTGATATATATACGAAATTTAATCTAATTGATAGGGGAGTGGAAAACGAGTGGTTGTCATATCGTTTCATAAGCGAAACAAGCCGATTGATTATCTTTTCCGATGATCAATCAGAAAGTTTGAGAGTTTGAAAGGAGGTCGCCTTATGAATAGGAATAAGACTTTTTGCGAGGAATGCAGAAGAGATGTCGAATACATGGTAGAAACTGCAACAATTAAGGGTAAGCTTAAAGGCGAAGAATATGAGTATATTGGAAAGAAGGCAGTTTGTATGGAATGTGGAGGCGAAGTCTACGTAGCGGGTATAGAGGACGAAAATCTGAAGGCTTTGTATGACATGTACCGCCAAAAAAATGACATTATTTCGCAGGAGAAGATATTAGAAATACCTCAGAAATACAATATTGGCAAACGTCCGCTGTCATTGCTTTTAGGTTGGGGGGAAATGACTTTTTCGAGATATTGTGAGGGTGATATGCCTACAAAACAGTATTCGGATATTCTTCAAAAGATTTATGATGACCCAGCATATTATTTAGAATTGCTGGAGAAAAATAAGGATAATTTAAAATCTCCTCAGGCATATGAAAAAAGTAAGCGGAAGGTACAGGAACTACTTGGAGAAGAAAAAAATGCAGGTTCGAAGCTGGACTCGATTATTCAATATCTGCTTTATAAGTGCGAGGACATAACTCCTTTAGCTTTACAAAAGGCACTATATTATGTTCAGGGCTTTTTTTACGCTTTTGAAGGAAGGTTTCTTTTTGAAGAAGAATGTGAGGCATGGGTTCATGGACCGGTTTACAGAGATGTATATAACAGGTATTCATCTTATCGGTTTGACCCAATTGAGAGTGTTGAAGTTTTCGATGAATCAGTTTTTACAACTTCTGAAAAAGCAATACTGGATAGTGTTATTAAAAACTTTTGCTGTTATAGCGGAAAAATATTAGAAGAATTTACGCATCTGGAGAAGCCATGGCGGCGTACTAGGGACGGTTTGCCGGTGGATGCACATTCTAATCGTGTAATACCCAAAGAATTGATCGGGGAATATTTTGTTGCTGTGAAAGAAAAATTCAACATGCTTACTCCTGGAGATATAGAAGTATACTCGAAAGCTATATTTGAACAAATAAACTGATATTTTTAGCTTCCTTTTAGGTGAGATACTTATAAGACGCAAAACAAAGAAATCCAATATATAATGATATCATGAAAAAATGCCATTAAAACACATGAGCCCTTCGGGGCTTTTTCTTACGACATAAAACGGGAGTGAAGAATGTTCCTCTATAAAAGCACCCAAGATTTAGAGGAAGACAAGAAGAAGGCTTATATTTGCTTGCAGCTTTACCACTAACAGTCGCATTAAAATGCGGCTTTTTTTTGTAATGGTGGTTTCGTTTTGACGCTTATTTTAATAAAACGATAAATCAGCTCACAGTAATATGAAAACATACAAGAGAAATATTAATATTTTTCTGCAGGACAGATTTGAGATTTTTGACTTGTAATTTACTTCTACTTTAGTATATAATATATATCGATAACCGATATCGAATCTAGATATTAGATTGATATTTGAATTCTTTTCTTTTAGTATAAGTATTTTAGTAACATTTATTTTAAAAAGTTTATTTTACATTTATAAGTGAAGGAGAGGGATATTTGATAATGAACACAGAAAAAAATTTGAAAAACATAAGCAAAGTTTCGTGGAAAACCTTTTTAAAGGATGTATTTATTTGCTCCATGGGAGCATATGGTGGGCCAGAAGCACATTATGGTGTTTTTACTGAACAGTTAGTTGTTAAGAAAAAATATTTAACTGAGGAAGAGCTTGTTGAACTTATTGCTTTAACAGGTATTCTACCTGGCCCAAGTAGCACGCAAACAATTGTTGCTATTGGGCATAAAATTGGGGGACCAATATTAGCATTTCTAACTATGTTAGTTTGGGCATTACCGATAATAACCTTTATGACCATATTGTCATTTTTAAGTAGTAAGAATATTTCTAAGGAAGCGTTTCAATATATCGGTCCAATGGCAGTAGGTTTTATTATAGTCGCCGCCTACCGTATAGGACGAAAAGTTGCAACAGACAAGGTTACTTTATTATTGTTGATATTGGGAGCTGTAACTACTTATTTTATTCGAAAGCCTTGGATTTACCCATTAGTTTTGATTTTTGGTGGAGTAGTGAGTATTATAAAATCAAAGGAAAAAGACCTTTGGAATAGAGTAAAATTGAATCCACCTTGGAAATACCTGATTGCATTTGCTGTTATTGGAATAGGAAGTATAATTTTAAATATATTTTGGGACAACAAAATAATTCGAATATTTGAGAGTTTCTATCGCTATGGTTACCTTGTTATTGGTGGAGGACAGGTCGTCATTCCTCTTATGTATAGTGAATTAGTAGAAATTAATAAATATATGACAGACCAGGAGTTTTTAACTGGATTTGGTCTTATACAGGGATTACCTGGTCCAATGTTTAGTTTTAGCGCTTACGCAGGTGGGATGGCTGCAAGAGGAAGCGGTGTATTAATTCAATTAATAGGGGCGCTTGCAGGTGGAATAGGAATATTTTTGCCAGGGCTTCTCTTAATTTACTTTGTATATCCGATATGGGAAAACTTAAAAAAGATTAAAGGAATTAAGGTATCATTAAGGGGTATTACAGCCATCGCAGGGGGATTAATTACAACATCTGCAATCATTTTGATGCAAAAGAGTGACCTTATACTTGAAAACATTTTGGTTTGCCTGTTAACCGTTTTGCTTTTATTTATAAAAAAAGTGCCAACACCATTAATTGTTATAGCTGTATTAGTTGCAGGTTATATTTGGTAGATATCAAGCCGAAATTATATACTTTCTCTTTTTTAAAAATTTATCACGAGCCAGTTGGAGTAATAAAATACTTTAACTGGCTCTTTTGAGTTTTATAGATAATTTATGATAATTGGAGATTGACACAACAAGAAAATACTTATAAAATATACGAGTAGGGGGTATATAATGATTCTTTGTTATATAAACTCTATTTAATACTGAAAACTTTACACATACTGATTAGATGATGGTAAAAATTATTGTCTCAATAAATTTTAGAGGTGATTAACATGGAAAAAATAGTTATAATCGGAGGCGTAGCAGCAGGTGCTACAGCTGCAGCAAAAGCAAGAAGACTATCGGCAGATGCTCAAATTACTGTCCTTGAAGCAGGACCAGATATATCATTTGCTAATTGTGGACTTCCATATTTTATTGGAGGGGATATAAAAAACAGATCAAAGCTGATATTGCAAAGCCCTGAAAGCTTTAATGAACAGTATCAAGTAGCAGTTCATATAAATACTACTGCAACAGAAATTGATAGACAAAATAAAATTGTTTATGCTGTTGATTCAAAAACCGGGGAGAAGAAGGCATTTGAATACACTAAATTAATACTTGCACAGGGTGGAAAACCTATTGCACCTCCAATTCCAGGTGCAGAACAAGAACATGTATTCCAGCTTTGGACTCTTGAAGACATGGATAAAATCAATTCATTTATAGAAAACAAAAAGCCAAAGACGGCAGTAGTTGTAGGCGGTGGCTTTATAGGACTTGAGATGACAGAAGCACTCGTTAAGAGGGGGATGAAGGTGTCAGTAGTAGAAATGATGCCACATGTAATGAGTATAATGGAAGCCGAAATAGCTGGTTTTGTTCAAGAAGAAATGCTATCGTATGGAGTAAATTTATTAACAAACAAAGCAGTTTCTGAAATAGGAATAAATAGTGTCACTTTAAAGGATGGAACTAAGATTGATGCGGATATGGTTTTATTGTCAATAGGGGTTCGTCCTACCCTTAAACTTGCTCAGGAGGCAGGGCTTGCAATAGGCGAAGCAGGTGGACTTTTAGTTGATTCAACATTGAAAACTAGCGACGACAATATTTATGCAGCTGGTGATATGGTGGAAATTGAAAATAGAGTTCTTGGCAAAAAGGTTCGTATTCCCCTTGCTGGACCTGCTAATCGACAGGGAAGAATAGCTGCAGAAAATGCACTTGGTAAAAGGCACGTTTACAAGGGAGCGATTGGAACATCAATAGTAAGGGTTTTTGATGCTGTGGCTGGAATTACTGGACTTTCGCTAAAGGCAGCAAGAGCCGCAGGATTTAATGCGGATGCAATTGTAGTTCACAAAGAACACCATACATCCTATTATCCAGGAGCAGAACAAGTAACAGTTTTAATAGTTTATGACAGAGAAACAGGAGTAGTTCTTGGTGGCCAGACAGCAGGGTATGCAGGGGCTGACAGGAGACTGGATGTTTTAGCAGCAGCTGTTGCTGCAAAGCTTACTGTTTATGATATCGCAGATATGGATTTTGCATATTCACCACCTCTTGGAACTGCAAATGATGCTATGAACATGGCAGCTTATGCAGCAGAAAACAGGATTTCAGGATATTCTCCTGCATTGACGGCTGCTGAAATAGATACCTTTTTAGAAGGTAAAGAGGCTCTGTGGATAGATGTCAGGGATGTTTTCTCGTATGAAAAGTCACATGTAGATGGAGCAGTTAATATACCACTTGAAATACTTGCGACAGTAGTTAACAGAATTCCAAAACAACAACTAATATTTGTTTATGACCAAACAGGAAAGAAAGGGCATCAGGCATTAAGAACTTTAATTGGAGCAGGATTTACAAATGTATTTAACGTTAGTGGAGGATTTGAAAGTCTTTCAAGATATGCCAGAGCAACAAATCCAACTAATTTTAAAATAGATTTACCTGCACCTGAACTTAAGAAAATAGGAGAAAAAGCTGGTGAAGAAAAAAAGAATATTGCAAAGGAAGAATCAAAGATTAAAGAATCAAATGAACCTTTGATAATAGATGTGCGAACTAGAGAAGAATTTTCGTATGGAGCATATCCAGGTGCTATAAACATACCGCTTGATGAACTGGAAAGCAGAATTGGTGAGCTTGGTAAAAAGGATAGAAAAATAATTCTTTACTGTGCGTCTGGAGCAAGAAGTGCTTACGCTGTTCAGATTTTAAGGGCATATGGTTTTATGAATCTCGAAAATGGCGGAGGACTTACAAGAATGATGGCGCGCGCAAGAAACATCGGAAGATAAAACATGTTAGAAAGTAAAATTTTAGGTTAGCGTAAGCTAACCTTTTTTATTCATTGTGGTTAAGAGACCATGGGTTGCGAATATTAGAAAATAATTGAAAAATAGATAATTAAATGATATAATGCAGAAAATGTATGATATTCTGATATAGGTTTTTTGAAATTTTTCACTTAATAAAAACTGATAACAAGATTTGGTAGAGGAGGAACAAAAATGAAAAAGTTCATAGTTGAAGATGATTTTTGGGGAGTATTTCCAAATGCAAAAATTGGCATAGTAGTATGCACGGGCATTGACAACACAAATCATGACAGGGAAAAGTATGAGGAAATGCTTTTAAATGCAGAGAAAGAAGCTTTTAAGTATTTCAAGAATGAGGAATTTAGCAGCAATGAAGTAATTAGAGTCTGGAGAGAAGCATTCCAAAAATTCAAGACGAAAAAGGGTGCGCGTTCATCAATTGAAGCTTTATTAAAAAGAGTAAACAATGGAAACCACATTGGAACGATAAATCCACTAGTTGATATTTACAACTCAATTTCACTCAAGTATGCTATGCCATGCGGAGGAGAAGATATAGATGCATTTGTAGGAGATGTAAGGCTTACAAAGGCAAAAGGCAATGAATCTTTTATAACATTAGGTTCAAACGAGAGCGAACCTCCCTATGAAGGAGAAATAGTTTATAAAGATGATGAAGGAGCTATTTGTCGATGCTGGAATTGGCGCGAATCTGTCAGAACAATGTTGACAGAGAATACAAAGAATGCATTCTTATGCATTGAATTGGTTGATGAAAAAAGAATTAATGAATTTGAAGATGCTTTAAAAGAACTTGCAAGGCTTGTGCAGGAAAATCTAGGCGGAAACTATAAAATTACTATTTTGGACATCAATAATAAGAGCACAGATATATTATAAGATTGGAGAATCAATATGTTTTCTGTGCTGCTGACAGCATGTAATGGCTTCGAAATATAGAATTTTTTAAAAATATTGACAAAAGTAAGCTTGTTTTATAAAATAAATACATAAGACAAGCCTTACTTTTTTGAGGGAATATTTTTGGAAACGTTTCTTTTTTATTTTATAGTATGTGCAAACGATTTAACAATCAATAATTAGATAAAATTACATATTATTAATCTTGTGGTATATAATGTTATTATAGGATTATTCTATAATAACTAAATATAATTTTAAAAATTAAGGGGGAGACAAAATGAAAAAAGGTTTAGCAATTTTAATGGCACTTTTCCTGATTGGGGGAATGTTTGCAGGATGCTCCAAGAAGGAAGAAAAACAATCAGTAGTAATTTACCAGAACAAGGTTGAAATCAACGATGCATTGACTAAATTTGCAGCTGACTACACTAAGGAAACTGGAGTAGAAGTTATAGTAAAGACATCAGGTGGGGATTCACCGTATGCAGAACATTTAAAGGCTGAATTCCAATCAGACAGACAACCAGATATATTCGTAATAGAAGGTATGGGCGGATACAATACATGGCAATCAAAACTTGAACCATTCGAAGGCGATGAATGGATAGACTTAACAGACCTTGAATTCACAGTAGATGGAAAGGTATATGGATTCCCAGTAGCAGTTGAGGCATGGGGAATGGCATACAATGCTGAAATGTTAGAAAAAGCAGGAATTGACCCAAGCACATTGACATCACAGGAAGCATACAAAGCAGCATTTGAAAAACTTGATTCAATGAAGAAGGAATTAGGAATAACATCAGTTGTTGCAATGGCAGCA